>NZ_JAFEUW010000002.1 GCF_025028335.1 Brachybacterium sillae | reverse complement strand
GTTGCCGGCGCCCTCGTTGAAGCCAGTGGTACCGCGTCCAGGTGCCCCACCGCGGTACGGATTCTTGAGTGCCTGCGCCTGGAAGATCGATCCCAGGAGGAAGAGCGCCTCCTGCGCACCCGGGCTCAGAAGCTCTCCGGCCCGTCTCCCGCTCAGGCGATCAGGGAACTCCATCGTCCCGCTCCTGACCCCCGGTCGAGTTCCTTCAGAGCTGCGGCCTCTCTCTGCGCGGGAGCACTGACCTGAGTTGGACCTCTCGGGCCTGGTTTGAGAGATTTCAGTAGCGTTTCTGCTGGTCGTGGGGTTTCCAGGGTGGCTGGATGGGTCACTAATTGGGGGTAGGGTCGGGGGTTGTGAGCCCGTTTTTGAGGAAGGTGACCACGGCGTCTGGGCGACTGCCGTGCAGTGGTCGTTAAGGAGTCGCGGAACAAATCTTGAGCACCTCGGGTCCGGCATACGAGGCTGAGCTCGCTGTTTTGATAGGCCGCCGGGACAAGCTCAATCTGTCAGGAGACTCTCGACCTCGGCTTGGAGCAGGATCCCAGGCGCTGTGGTGCGGTCCATGCGGTCGCGCTTGCTGTGGACGTGCTCCAGGCGACCTGGAGAGTTGGTTCGATGCCTCGAGAGGCGTTCTTCCAGCTCGTCGCGCGCGTTTATCTTCCCGACCTCGATGCTCGACTCCGCTCGCGTGCTGAGCGAGTGGGGATCGATCCGGTGCATCGTTCAACGATGAAGCGCTGCCTGACCCGGATCCAGCAGTGCAAGTACCACCAGATACGAAAACTGCTTTGAACATGCTCGACCAGCGCGATATCTCTTGTGCTCTATGACGTCACCACGCTCTACTTCGAGGCCGAGCACGAGGACGAACTGCGGAAGTCGGCTACTCGAAGGAGCGCCGAGTGGATCCGCAGATCGTGGTCGGGCTGCTGGTGGATCGGGCGGTTCCCGCTCGAGATCGCTGCTTCGAGGCAACAAGGCCGAGACCACGACGATCGTGCCGATCATCCAGCAGTTCCAGCCCGCACGGCTAGCGGACATGGTCGTCGTCGCTGACGCCGGGATGCTCTCCACCGCGAACCTGACCGCTTAACGAAGCGGACTGCGGTTCATCGTCGGGTCGCGGCAGGTCAAAGCCCCTGGTGACCTTGCACATCACTTCCACTGGAACGGTGACGCGTTCACCGACGGCAGCTGATCGACACCATCACCCCACGTCACGCAACACGAAAACCGACACGAAGCAGCACCGCTGGAGCCGGTCTGGACCCGACGGAGCATCCGGCACTGGCGGGCGTCTGGGCGTTCTCGAAGAAACCGCCATCCGGGATGGGCACACGCTGACCGCGCAGGAAACCGAGCCCGCGCTGTGATCGACGGGACGTGACCGTGAAGTCGACGCGGTTCGTGAAGACCACAGCGGCCGGTCGCAGCCTCGACGAAGCCTCCCTCAAGCGGGCACGGAGCCTCGTGGGCTGAAGGCTACGTCACCAACATCCCCGCGACGGTGATGTCCGCGCGGAGTGCTCTCCAGCTATCACGACTGTGGCAGGTCGAGCATCCTTCCGGATGAGCAAGACGACCTACAGCCAGCCCATGTTTCATCGGCAGCGGACGCGATCGAAGCTCACCTCACGATCGTGTTCACGCCCTGCAATGGCCCGTTCCTGCAGGCCAGACGGGTTCAGCATCCGCAAGATCATCCGGACCCTACGGCCGTTGCAGGACTGACCATCACCCTGGCCGCCAGACATCACGGCCAAGCCGAGCTCACCGACGATGCCCGCACCATCCTCAAGGCCCTCAAGATGACTTGACGCATGGTCACTAACCTCGATGTTTCATGGGCTGGTGAGCGGGGACGGTCGGCGTCGTTGCCGTGTTGAGCTGCTGATTGTGGCATTCGGGTATGACAGATCGTCGCAGTGTCCGTTGCGGGCGGTCGGGTTCCACTCCCGAGAGGTTGATGCTGGTCGGTGGGCGGGTGGTCTCGCCGGGTTAGGTCTGTGCGACGGTGGTGCGGAGCCGGTTGACGCCGGTCAGACCCTCACGGCTTCGGGTGCATGTTCGGCGAGGTGGAGGACCTTGTGCCGGGCGCGGCGCACGAGGGTCGCGGGGATCTCGAACAGCCGTGCGCGGAGCCGTTTGGCTCCCACTTCCGTGCATCATGGCCGGTCAGCCGATGTCTGCATCCAGCGACGAGCTCGCTGGCGAGCTGGACGATCTGGACCAGACTGGTTCTGCGCGAAGCCCTGCAACGGGACTTCTCAAGCCCATTCCTTGGCGTTACGGATCCGGTCCTCGCAGCGTGCACGGCGACGGTGCCGCAGCTCCAAGACGGGAGCTGGCCGCGGGGGAGTTGGTCGCGAACGCGGTGATGCGCATCCCTCGTGATCGGTGATCCGCAGCTGCGCCCCAGGATGAGGACGTTCCTTCCGCACGATCACCCGCATCCCGGCAGGCCACCCGGACAGGTCCAGCAGTCCGGTCAGCTCCGCCACCCACGCCCCTCGCGGATCCCGTCGGTATCGGTGTCATAGGCGGGAGTCCACGCCTGCGCCTCATCGATACGTTCCAGCAGGTCAGGGGTGTTCGGGGAGGGTGAACCCGACTGAGTAGGCCAGACGCTGCCGCTGGAGCCAGGCCAGGAAGTCCTTGGTGCCGCCGCTCCGTCGGTGCGGATCAGATCTTCTCGACCCCGCCCGCCCCGGCCAGCAGCCCGCAGGCAGCTGCGCGAGGCCTGCCGGGTGACGGTGATGTGATCACGGCGGTGTTCGAGCCGGCGTTGCCGGGGCGCAGGTGGATCGCCAGTGGTTCCCCGGTCCCTTCGCTGCCGTGGTCCAGGAACGCGCACAGAGGGTGGTATCCGAAGCCGCGTTTGAACGTCGGTGCGCCCTGCTCCTTCTCACTGTGGACGTTGATCAGGGTGGCATCGAGGTCGACGACCAGCGGGTTCTTCGCACTGACCCCCGCAGCCGGGGAATGCGCTCCGGCGAGGGTCCAGGCTCTTTCCCGCGCGGCCCGGCGGGCCTGGGAGATCGCCTCGATCACGGTGGGCGCGTCCTGGGCGAGGGTGGTGAGCGTGCGGGAGATCGTGGGGGTCGAGGCGACGTCTCCGAACAGGTCCGGTTCGCATCGCAGCAGATCAGTATCCGAAGCGTGCTCGCCGCCGATTGCGAGAGTGAGTGCGAGGTCCAGCAGGACCTTCGCCGCGTGGTGCTCGGCCAGCGGTTTCGTCCAAGGAGCCAGTGCTTCCCGCAGCGAAGAGGCGAGGCCGTGCGTGGATCGTGTCGGTCAGCAGCACGCGCGGGTGTGAGACCGCGGGACCTCACGATGTCCACGCGCGGGCGGGTAGAAGACAAGGTAGGGTGGAACCTGAAGGTGCTCCTTCCAGCGGATGGGTACGGGTCTCAACACCTCGTATCATCCCAGGCCAGGAGCACCTTTCGCCATTCATTCGCCGGTCGAGACCACACCCGTGAAATCTCGAGGTTAGTGTGTCACTCGCTGAAGGACGTGTCGGGCGTCGTCGGTGAGTTCGGGGCTCGCGGTGATCTTTTGCCCGGCGATGGTGATAGTGACGTCCTGGAGGGGACGGAGTGTCCGGATGATCCGGCGGATGCTGAACCCGGTCGCTGCTTGGAGGTGTCTGGCGATCGCCAGGGCCGTGAACACGATGGTGAGGTGGGCTTCGATCGCGTCACGGGTGCGGTGGAACATGGGCCTGGCCTGCAGGTCTGTCTTGCTCATTGACTGCTCGACATGCCAGAGGGCGTGATAGCTGGAGACCACCTCCGCCGCCGGCATCGTGGCGGCAGGAATGTTCGTGACGTAGCCCTTCAGCCCGACCAGACTTCGTGCCCGCTCGAGCGAGGCCGTATCGAGGGATCGGCCGCTCGCGGGTGGTCTTCACGAATCTGGTCGACTTCACGACGCGTCCCCGTCGATCACGGCTCGGGCCCGGTTCTCCTGCGCGGTGAGGGTGTGATTGTCCCGGGTGGCACGCTTGGTGCGGTAGCTCCAGATGGCACGCCAGTGCCCGGGATGCTCCTCTGCGTCCCAGACCGGCTCCTTGCGGCGCTTCGTCGTGGAGGGTTTCGTGTTCCGTGGCGGGGCGTGATGGTGTCGATCAGCTGCCCGTCCGTGAACGCGTCCCCGTTCCAATGGAAGTGATTGGCCAGGTCACCCGGGGCTTTCGTCTGTCGTGAGCCGACGATGAACTTCAGGTCCGCTTCGTCGAGCTCGCGCAGGTTGGCCGCCGAGAGCATCCCGGCGTCCGCGACCACGACCATGTCAGCGAGGTCGTTCCGGGCCTGGAACTGGCGGATGATCGGGACGATCGTGCGGGTCTCAGCATGGTTCCCCTCGAAGCAGCCGATCTCCAGCGGGAACCCGCCCCGGTCCACGAGCAGGCCGACCACGATCAGCGGATCCACGCGGCGTTCCTTCGAGTAGCCGACCTTCCTCAGCGCATCCTCGTTCTCCGCCTCGAAATAGAGCGTCGTAACGTCGTAGAGCACCAGCGAGATGTCGCCGCTGGTCGCGGCATGCTCGAAGCACTCGTCGCGATCTGGCCGCGGTAGTCGTTCGTGGCGATCCGGGCCAGGCAGCGCTTCATCGTCGAGCGATGCACCGGGTCGATCCCGACCTCCGCCAGCACTCTGGCGGAGTCGCTCATCGAGGTCGGCTCGATCAGGCGTGCGGCGACGAGCTGGAAGAATGCCTCATCACCGATCGCCGTGAACCCAGCGCCGCCCACGCGGACTGCAGCGTCTCCAGCAGCAGCCGGGACTGCTTCGACGTGATCGTCGCGGGGCTCGTCGACGTTGCTGTCCCCAGGTCGAGGACGCCCTGACCAGCGTTGATCTTCTCCCGACCCGCCTCCATCAGGCCGGCGAGCTCGGCTTCGGTATGCCGACCCGAGATGCTCCAGGACCACATCCCGACGGTTCCGCGCTCAGCAATCTGCACAGCCGTCGCCCCCGACGCCGTCCTACCTTCCGCAGGAACACCACCCGCTTAGTGTGTCACTCCAGGCAGGCGCGAAGCGCTCACAGCACCGATACACCCAAAACCCGCGTCGATACCCCAGAGAGGTCCAAGTCAGGTGGGGCCGTAGCGGTTGCACCAGATCCGCAGCGTCTCCTCGCCGACACCGAGCTGCGGGGCGACCGCACGGATCGATGCTGCACGGG